>NZ_JAMXVH010000002.1:0-2295 GCF_024125305.1 Ihubacter massiliensis
TTTTCCAACTTGCCCGATCCGCTGAAAGCGCCGAAAGCTCCGTCTTTTCGGCGGCCCATAATATCACTCTTGCCTGCTTTTTGCGTTATGCTGACTCGCGGGCCGAAGGCCGGGCACCTGAGGATGCACATGCAGCAGCCATTGCCGTATGTAAGGCAGTTTCCCATAGGCCCGGTAGAGCCGGTGGTTTCCACAAACACATCTCCCTCGATAATCTCGCCGCCAGCCAAAATAATGCGATCCACGATCACTGGATCCTCCTGGCGTTTTTCCACGTCAATGGCTCTGCTCATGAGCCGGATGTCCACGCCCATATCCTTCAGCAGCCGCCTTACCTGCGGCTCCACTTTGACCACATCGTAGAGGCTGGCATGCTTATGCCCCGGAAAATCCACGTTGACATGGCGCGCGCAGCGGTCTGTGATTTCAAAGAGCTCATGAGCGCCCAAGGCGATGTTTTCCTCTGCAGCCGTAAATCTGCCGTTGTTGCGCATGATTCCGCCCACGTTGCCAAGGCCCAAAAGCATGTCGGTCTTTTCAAGAAGGGTTACTTCAGCTCCGGCTTTTCTGGCTGATACCGCAGCCGCGCAGCCGGACCATCCGCCCCCGATCACTACTACTTTATACAAATTAAATACCCCCAATCGATTTAGTATATGCAGGATTGGGGGTTTTGGTTATTGCAGGCTTCCGTTTATATTTCAGTCTTTTCTCCGGTATATTTCTTTCTCAATCGGTAAAAGCCGATTCCGCAATGGATAAAAATCGCCAGTTCCGCCGCTTTCGCATCGGCAGCCCGCTTTCTAAAATAGCTGAAGTCGTTCAGCTCCTGTATATATTCCCAACCATAATCAGCGTACATCTGCAAGTAACATTCTTTGTCAGCGCCCTCCTGGGGATTGAAATCCAGCCGGTACGCCACATCCTCCGGTTCACATGGCTCAAAGTAGTAGAAGCCCGGCGAAACAGCTTTGACCAATCGATAACCTTGGCTATGCTTTTTTCTTAAATTTTACACCCTATTTTCCGGAAGGCCGGGCTTGGAGATATGGGAGCACGCTTTCCATGATTTCCTTAACGATGGGGGCAGCTGCCTCGCTTCCATGAATCTTGCCCTTGGGATTATCCACTACCACCAAAATGGCTACTTCAGGATCATCGATCGGCGCCAGTCCCACAAAGGACGCGTAATAAGTCTTTGAAGCAAGTCCCTTGGACTCGTTCTGCGCGGTTCCCGTCTTACCGCCCATTTTATAACCCTTCACTTTGGCTGCGGTGCCGCCGCTTTCTTCCACGACATATTCCATGGCTTCTTTCACTTCTTCGGCCGTTTCCTTGGAAATCGCCTGCCGCACAACCTCAGTGCCGTAAGATTTTACCGTATTGCCGTCCGCATCGGTGAGTTTACTTACCATATGCGGGCGCACTAGAACGCCATCGTTGCCAATAGCACTGACTGCTGTCAACAGCTGAACAGGCGTAACCGAAATTCCTTGACCATAAGACATCGTGGCAAAGTCCACCGAGGTCAGTTTATCCTTGTTTTGAATCTGTGCCTGAGCTTCTCCCGGAAAATCAACCCCTGTTTTCTCAGTGATTCCGAACAAATCCAAATACTTATAAAAAGTGTCAACACCCAGCCGTTTTCCAAGCTGAATGAATACTGGGTTGCAGGAATTTCCCACCGCCTGTTTTAAGGTCTCATCACCGTGGGGATTGTCGTACCTCCAGCAGCGGAGAATCGTACCGCTGACATTATAGGTCCCTGAACAATGAAAATGCTGTTTTAAGCTGCTGGTCTTTTCTTCCAAAGCCGCTGATAAGGTCAGCAGCTTAAAGGTCGACCCCGGTTCGTAGGTATCGCTGAACAAGGGATTTCTCCACATTTTGTTCAAGTACTCCGCTTTGTCCTTGGGAGACATCTTTTCCACTTTTTTTGCTTCCGTATCCGAAAGCGGTATCCTGGCATTATTGGGATCATAGGTTTCTGTTGTAGCAGATGCAAGAATTTCACCAGTCTTTGGGTTCATCATCAGGCAGGTAACTTTATCAGCCTTAGTATTCTTTTTTCCAGTTTTGATTGCTTTTTCCGCATGGCTTTGCACCACCGCATCCAGCGTTGTCACCACATTCAGACCGTCCTCAGCTTGATAGGTGTCGTTCGTTCCATAGGAAAGCGTCCGGCCCGCCGGATCCGTTTTTTCCACCTGCCGCCCGGCGATACCGTTAAGCTCGTTATTATATTGCAGCTCCAGGCCCGCAAGTCCGTCGCCGTCGCTGGAAACATTGCCGATG